>NZ_CANG01000960.1:0-435 GCF_000309315.1 Sedimentibacter sp. B4 | reverse complement strand
GTACGCCGTGGACTGGTCGCCGAGCCGTCCGGGACGAGCCCGACCGACGTCTACGGCGGGGCGGCGACCAGCGCGACGCACAGCATCGGCTCGGGCACGCCGAGCGACTACGGGCTCACCTTCACCGCGGTCGCGGTGGGTGCCACCCACGCCTGCGGCGTCGCGAACGGCACCGTGTACTGCTGGGGACGGCACCAAGGGCGCCCTGGGCCTGGGTAGCACCACTGTGGCTCACGTTCCGACGGCCGTCACCGGGGGCGACCTCGGCGCCAAGACGGTCACCGACGTGACCGCGGGCACGGACTTCAGCTGCGCCGTGGCCTCCGGCAAGGCGTACTGCTGGGGGCTCGGCACCAACGGCCAGCTCGGCAACGGCAGCCAGTCCTCCTCGACGACACCGAAGGCCGTCTCCAACCTGACTGGCATCACCAGCAT
>NZ_CANG01000961.1:0-34845 GCF_000309315.1 Sedimentibacter sp. B4 | reverse complement strand
TGCTTTGCCGTTTCTGATTAGAAACCTCATGGTAGTGCGCTGTGTGTCTGGGTCATCAGCAGTTCTTGCGCTGAAAAGTGTTTCTTCACAATAATGCAATACTAAGTTTTCATCATAATAATTTGCAACTAAATTGGAATCATCATCTTGTGTTACAATGCAATATGAAGGCACAGCTTCTCTGCTTATATATGTTCCAATAATTGCTTCAGGCATGCTGAAATTTTTTCCTGAAGGTATTGCAAATGCATGAGATGTGTTTAGAGGCAGACCTAAAATTAAATTATAGCATGCCCATACAAAAGGCTCTGCAGAAACATCTCCCTGGTTACATAAAGCCGTCATAGAATAACCGCCCATAATTAAACCTCCATGAGTTGAAACACCATGAAGTCCACCGGAGTGTTCGCAAATGACTTTTCCATTTTTTGTTCTTTTATTTAATCCAAAGCAATAAAATGGGTAACGTGTTTCAGGAAATTCATGGCCTATGAGTATTTCCACTGCATGTGGGTCTATAATTTGCCTTCCTTCAAAAATACCGTGTTGTGAAAGCATTTGATAGTATTTTGTAATGTCTCTGGCTGTGGACTTCACGCAGGCACAACCGCGGTAAGGAGGTAGAACAGACCATATCTGATCCGCATACAGTTTCCCTTCATCATCTAAATCAAACAAATCAGCAATATCACCGTTTGCTAAAGCAACAGCTTTTTTGCCGTCTAAATCAAGCACTGTGCGACTCATACCAAGAGGCTTGAAAATTCTTTCTTCAAGAAATTTTTCAAGCGTCATTCCCGCAGCTTGGTCAACAACATAAGACAAAAGTGCATAAGCATCGTTTGAATAGCTCATGCATTCACCGGGAGCTCCCAAGGGTTCATATGCTCCGCTGTTTGAAATGTAATCTATTATATCATCAATTGTATCCATTTTGTTAGGTGAACTTTCTCTCAATTTTCGTGCGGCATCAGAATCTCTTCCTGACGTGTTCATTACAATTGACCATTCCAATGGGGGAATAGGAGGTATACCTGCCGTATGCATTGCCAAATGACGCAGGGTTACGCTTTCACGCGGAGTGCCTGGAATGGAAAAATTCGGAAAGTAATTTGTTACCGGGTCTGAGAAACTTAATTTTCCTTCAGTTTCAAGAATTGCACATGCAAGTGCAGTCATAGACTTGCTCATTGAGGCTATGCCATAAATGGTGTCAGTGCCTGCCTTCTTGGTTTTATTCATATCGCAGTAGCCATAACCTTTTTCAAATATAATGCCTTCAGGTCCTCTGACGCATACAGAAATACTTGGATACTGTTTTTCCTCAAATAGTTTTTCTAAATACTCATCAAGTTGTTTTGTATTGTACATTATAATCCCCCTAATTAATTTCCATATTTAAGCAAATGGTACAACAAAGAAAATCTGCTGTCAATAAATATATTTTGCTTGGAAAACTTCTAAAATTTGGCATAAATATTGCAAATATAAAATATAGTTTAGTGTGATGTACTCTCAAAAATTAAGGAGAAGCACAACAGACTATACAAAAAACGTTTACAATGTAATGATGCAAAAATTAAAAAAGGAGAGTTTCTTTCATGCGAAACTACATAATTAAAAGATTGGGAATGGGAGTGGTGCTTTTATTCTGTGTATCATTCCTGGTTTTCAGCATGCTGTATCTGATGCCGGGCGATCCTGTGACACTTATGGCAGGGCCATTGGCTAAAGCAGAAAATCTGGAGGGCTTAAGGATTCAGTATGGATTAGATAGGCCGCTGCTTGTTCAATATGCAGAATGGATGACGAACATTATTTTTCATGGTGATTTTGGAATTTCATACAAGTACAGAATAGCTGTGTGGTCATTACTTAAAAATTGCATTCCAATCAGTCTGAAGCTTACAGTTACAACCATGTTAATAAGTACAATTGTTGCTATTCCTCTGGGTCTTATGTGTGCGTATAAAAAAGACAGCTTGTTTGACCGAATTACGGTAAATATATCTTTGGTCTTTACAGCAATACCGTCTTTTTGGTTAGCGGTTTTACTGATGCTGGTTTTTGCAGTTAAGCTGAAGTGGCTGCCTCTAAGCGGTTATGAATCCTGGAAAAATTATATTTTGCCTGTAACGACAGGCGTAATTGGAGGACTTGCCAGTACCATTCGTTTGACTAAGTCTGAAGCGTTGGATGTCTTGCGTGAAAAATTCGTGACAACAGCTTACGCAAAGGGCCTGGATAACAATACAGTATTAAAAAGACATGTGCTTCGCAACTCATTGATTGTAATAACAGTAAATATGTTTATGTCATTGCCTTGGTTGATTTCTGGATATATTGTAATCGAAAAAATATTTGGTATACCTGGTATGGGTAATTTGATGATAAATTCAATAATTCAACAGGATTTCAACGTCGTACAAGCATGCATACTGATAATTACTGTACTTACAATAATCTGCAATATTTTAAGCGATATAGTTCTGGGCATCTTAGACCCTCGAATTAGAATTTCAGTTACAGGGGGAGACAAATAATGAATGAAAGTCCATCTAAAGAATTCATAAGTTCATGCTATAAAAATAGAAATTTTGTGCTAGGTTTTGTAATGGTATTGAGTGTAATAGTATTGGCCATATTTGCAAAACAAATTGCACCATTTAGTTTTGATGAAGCGCATCCCAAAGATATTCTGGTTTCTCCATGTGCAAAATACATATTGGGTACTGACAATATGGGCAGAGATTTGTTCAGCCGTATTGTTTACGGAAGCAGAATTACTCTTCAGGTTGCATTGCTGGGGGCAGGCCTTCAGCTGGTGTTTGGTGTAACAATAGGTTTGGTATGCGGATATTTTGGCGGATTGGCTGACAGATGTCTGACTTTTGTGGCAGATTTGACATGGTGTATTCCCGGAATGATCATGGCTCTTGCTGTTGTAACTATCATAGGGTCAGGTCTGACAAATGCAATAATAGCCATTGCAATTGTTAACTGGGCATCATACGCAAGAATGGTTCGAGCCAAAACAATGTCTATTAAAAATCAGGCGTTCATTGAAACGGGAATATCATTTGGTGAAAAGTCAATAGCCATTATGTTCAGATACATTTTGCCGAATATAGTTCCGATACTTATAGTAACTGTATCTATGCAATTGCCGGGCACTATCATGTCAACAACTACACTTAGTTTTCTTGGAGTTGGTTCACAACCGCCGTCACCTGACTGGGGTCTTATGGTCTCTGAAGGAATAAATTTTATATCACGCGGACCATGGCTATGCATTTTTCCTGGATTAGCACTGGTTTATACAGTATTTGGATTTAATATTTTGGGTGAAGGTCTTAGGGATTTGCTTGACCCAAGAATGAAATCACAATAGAAGGAGACGGATATGAGCGAAGAATTGCTTACGTTAAATAAATTAAGCGTAGATTACAAGGTTAAAGGCGGCTATTTATCAGCAGTAAAAAATGTTTCATTTACAATTAACAAAGGAGAAATTTTTGCGATTGTGGGGGAATCCGGATGCGGAAAATCTACAATAGCCCATTCTATTCTAAGACTTTTGCCTGAACACAATGAAATTATAAAAGGAAATATATTTTTTAACGGGGAAGATTTAAATGAATATACGGAAAAGCAGCTTGAAGGAATTCGAGGACGGGAAATAGGAATGATATTTCAAAACCCTCTTGATTCTCTAAATCCTGTCTATACTACCGGATTTCAGGTAGCAGAAGGGATAATGCTTGACAATGTTTCAAAAGAAGAGGCCTGGAACAGGGTTATAAAAATTTACAATGATGTTAAAATGCCTGATGCTAAAAAGCGTGCTCTGAGTTTTCCTCATGAATTGTCAGGGGGGATGAGACAACGTGTGATGATTGCCATGATGATCTCAAGAACGCCTCAATTATTAATTGCAGATGAACCTACTACTGCACTTGATGTAACTATTGAGGCACAAATATTAAGTATTATAAAAACTTTGAGAGATGAATTTAACACAGCAGTCATGCTGATTACTCACAATTTTGGGTTAGTTGCAGAGGTTGCCGATAAAGTAGCGGTTATGTATGCAGGAGAAGTTGTGGAGCAGGGAACGGTATTTGACATATTTGACAATCCAAAACATCCGTACACCAGACTGCTTATGAAAGCATTGCCGCGAAAGGCAAAATCAGAAGGCCGTTTGCAAACTATAGATGGCAGCGTTCCAAGGCTCACAGAAATCAATTCCGGATGCAGATTTGAAAACAGATGCCCATTTGTCATGGACATATGCAAATCTAAAGACCCTGACAGAAAAGATGTTACAGAGTCTCATTCATTTTATTGTCATTTAGAATGTGAGGTGAGGAATAATGAGTGAAGAAGTAATCGAATTAAAGAACCTTAAAAAATATTTTGCAATCAATAAAGGAATAAGCACAAAGAAGGTTTATGTAAAGGCAATTGATGATGTTAACCTTAAAATCAACAAAGGTGAAATAATCGGTCTTGTTGGAGAATCGGGAAGCGGAAAAACTACGTTGGCCAGAGTACTGTTAAACCTTACAAAGCCTACAGGTGGAAGCGTTGTGTTTAACGGGGTAAATCTAACTAAGGCTACAAGAAATGAAATGAAAAAATTGCGTACTGAAGTGGCAGTTGTTTTTCAAGACCCTGCATCAAATTTAAACCCACGTGACACGGTTATGAATTCAATTATGAGACCATTAATACTGCATGGCATGCCAAAAAAAACTGCCAGGCAAAAGGCCATTGATTCTTTAGAACTTGTAAAAATGGATGTCAGATACCTAAACAGCTATCCTCATCAATTGTCGGGTGGCCAATTACAGCGTATTGCCATTGCACGGGCCTTAGTTCTTAATCCGAAGGTTATGATATTAGATGAACCTACTTCTGCTCTTGATATTTCAGTGCAGGCGCAAATACTTAATCTGCTTTTGGATTTGCAGGAAAGCTTTGGACTGACGTATCTTGTTATAACTCATGATTTGAATGTAATAAGATACATAAGCGACAGGATTGCAGTAATGTATCTGGGGAAAATTGTGGAATTTGGACCTACTGAGGAAGTAATAAATAATCCTAAACATCCATATACAGAAGGTTTGATGGCAGCTTCTCCCATTATGGACCCTCATGACAGGGATAAAGAAAAATATATAATGCAAGGAGATCCTGGAAGTTTAATTAACCTTCCATCGGGATGTCACTTCCATCCAAGATGTCCTTATGCTTCAGAACACTGCAAAAATGATTCGCCTCAATTAATTGTTCTTCCTGACGGACATCAGGTTGACTGCCATAAATATGCTGCTGTGAAAAATATTTAAATATATTGGAACTGTTGCATTAAGAATATTTATGTCATCCTGAGCGTCAGCGAAGGATCTCATCTTTTGATATTAACGCAACAGCCTTATATAAATACAAAATATTTGCTTTAGAGGAGGAAAAATGAAAAAAAATAAGTTTGTCGCATTTGCTTTAATTCTTGCTTTAGTATTTTCTCTTGCAGGCTTAACCGGGTGCAGCACAGGTGCCGGAAATGAAGCTTCCACTGCACCTGCAGAAGGTCAGACATTGATAATTCAGGATTCAGCATGGGAAGGCGTGGACCTGTTCCAGGTATCATCCTGGAATGACATGCAGTGTCTCTTGGCAGACCCTATTCTTGAAAAGGATCCGGATACAGGAGCTGTGCTTCCTGGAATAGCTTCAGATTCTAAGTGGAGCGAAGACGGACTGACATGGACACTTACTTTTCCTGAGGGTATGAAGTATTCCACAGGTGAGCAGGTTGAACCGGAGGACTTTATTGCCAGCGTTGAATATGGTTTGGAAGTAAGCCCATATGCAGACGGATACCAAGCTATTGAGTCCATGGAAGTTGACGGACGAAATGTAATTGTTCATTTGAGCGATTACCAGGCAGATATGCAGTATAATTTCCAAAGCTGCTTTGTAGGTTTAATGGACAAAGATGAAATTGAAAATATGTCAGCTGATGAAAAATTGTGGGGATGTCATCCTTACGGAGCATATTATCTTGATGAATATCAACCGGGAGCATATGCAATCTTAAAGGCAAATGAAGGATACAAAACTCATAATCCAATGCTTAAAAATCAGGGACCATCTCCTGTAAAAACCATAAAGGTTGTGTTCTCAGGTGAAAGCTTTACATTTGCACAGGGCGTTAAAAACGGCGACTATGATGTTTTGTCAACAGTTCCTTCAGAATATTATGAAGAACTGAAGAGTGCAGATAATATTGATATGTTTGAAGCATATGGAGCAGAAGTAAATTACGCTGAAATTAACATGACAGATCCTATTTTCCAGGACATTAACGTTAGAAAAGCAGTTATACATGCTATAAGCAGAGACAATCTGGGAAGTTATTTAAGTGAATTTGAAAAACCTGCACACAGTCTTGTACTTCGAAAATGTCTGAATTATTCAGAAGAAGCAGTTGATTACTATGACACAAATTATGGATATGATCCTGAACTGTCCAAAAAGCTGCTGGCAGATGCCGGATGGACAGACACAAACAATGACGGGTTTGCAGATAAGGATGGAAATAACTTAGTGTTTGAATTTGACTGCAGAGATACAGAAACACCAAAGAAAGTTGCTCAGTCACTTCAAATAGATTTGAAGGCAGTTGGTATAGACATGAAGATTAAGACACAAAACTGGTCATATGTTAACCAGGATGTAGTTGATGGCAATTTCCAAATGGCATACTTAGGTTTAGGATGGTCAGAGCCATTCCTGTTGGTAGATAAATTCTGCAACAGAAATGCTGAATGTACAAATCCTGATCCTGAAAACTACAATGCAATGGTTGCTGCAGCAAGAAAGACTGTTGATTACGATGAAATAACAGAACAAATAACTGCTATACAGAAAAAGCTGTTTGATTATTGTACAATTATTCCTCTTATTGACAATAACGGATATCGTTGCTGGAGATCTGAAATACAGGGAATCGTACATACACCTACAGGGGGCTTTTATCTTGGAGATGTAGTTACTGATGCAAACGGAAATTTCAGAAATGTAAAATAATTGCATAAAAATGGCAAGTGTTTGCGCTTGCCATTTTTATATTCTAAAAAAATCTATAAATAGTCTCTTAATCCCTTTACTTCTTCAAGATATCCTACAGTGGTTTTTGCATGGTAAAGCGAGCTTATGATTGCTTCTTCAACAGCTTCTACAGAAGCTTCGAAAATCTTGTCTATGCTGTCATCAAAAAACATCTTTGTTTCAAGGATGTCTTTGGTGCTGTAGTGAGGAACCCTGTTTGCAGTTGTAAATGCTATGGCAACATCGCCACTGCCGTTTCCCATGTAGGAACCTGTTCTTCCAAGAGAAATAGCAGCTCTTCTGGCTACTCTTTTTAATTGTCGTTCACTTAGAGGAATGTCCGTTGCTATAATAATTATAATAGAGCCCTCATCCTTTTTAATGTCCTGGATTTCTTTTATTTTTATTCCCATGTGGTCTCCGCCGATTATCAGGTTTCCTGAAGAACCGAAGTTTGACATTACCAATGCACCTATGGTGAACTCTTGACCATCAACATTTACGAGTCTTGAGGCAGAACCTAAGCCGCCTTTAAGACCAAGGCAGCACATTCCTGTTCCGCTTCCTACAGCTCCTTCTTCAAAGTACTCTGATGGTGAATTAAGAGCTTTTAATACATCCTCTTCCGTAATGTGAAGACCTCTGATGTCATTTAACCTTCCGTCGTTACATTCTGTGACAAGGCAATTTACAGTTCCGGTTGTAATACCAATGTCATTGTTTTGTTCCAGCATATATTTTGTCAAGGCTGTTGCTGCAGTTCCAATACTGAGAGTATTGGTCATAATGATTGGAGTTTCAATTGTTCCCAATTCTTCCACTTGTATTAAGCCCATGCTTTTTCCAAATCCATTAAGTATAGCGGAAGAAGCCATAACTTTATTTTGGAAAACATTTCCTTCATGTGGGAATACTACAGTAACGCCTGTATTGACATTTTCTCTTTGCAGAGTTACATTTCCGACTTTGACACCTTTTACATCAGTAATAAGATTTTTTTCCCCCTTTCTATGTTTTTCATATAATTTTAAGCCGCTGTTAATCGGTAGACCCATTTTGTCCTCCTTGGTATAATCTTTCTGAATCAATATAAACACAAAGACTTATTTCGTATGTTCTCATGAAGACTCGTGTAATATGATGATTGCATTTTTTGTGCCAATTTTAATAATCATAATAATTAAAAAAAGACTGTTGGATGCTGGAAAAAACTTATAATTTAAGGAAATTTAAAATTTATCTTATGCAGTGGCATGAAAATTACTTGTTTAGTCCTGATTATCATACTTTTGTCCTGTTTTAACCGATTAAGTCATAGGGGACGGTTCTTAATAACATTGAAATTTCCAAAGATTATAACTGTTTTATGACACAGGATTAACATAAAAAAAGACATGCTGAGAGGCATTAAAATAAACTTTAAAGAAGTATATATAAAATGCTTTCAAAATATTGAAAAATATGATAAACTATTAACAAAAGCCGATTTGGGGGTAATGAAGTGTTAAATGTACCTATGCATTGTATTGAACTTATTTTGGAACAAGCAGGAATTATAGCAATAACAGACAAGTATGCAAGATACACCTTTGTTAACAAAATGTGGCAGCACGATACCGGTATTTCTGAGAAAGAGGCTTTGGGAAAATATGCTCATGAAATTATCGAAGGTTCTAGAGCTATTGCAGCCATAACATCAGGGAAAGTTTTAACTGCGGATCTTTTCATTAAAAAAAAGGATGGTACAAGTCTTCCGGGAGTAATGACTTATTATCCGATTTTCAGAGGTAATGAAGTAATTGGCTGTTTTATTTATTCTTCATTTGAATCCATGGAACAAGCCTTTGCATTTTCTGAAAAATTGGAGTCAATAACCGCTGAGTATGAGTTTTTAAAGGGTGAAATGAGGAAAAGAAGCGGAGTAAAATACAGTGTTGATGATATTATTGGAAAAAGCGATGCTGTAAAATTGCTCAAAGAACATATTTACCAGGCAGGCGCATCAAATTCCACTGTGTTAATAGAAGGTGAAACAGGAACAGGTAAGGAATTGGTGGCGCACTCCATACATGCCTGCAGCCTGAGAAATATATTTCCTTTTGTAAAGGTAAATTGCTCAGCTATACCGGCAAGCTTGATGGAGTCAGAATTTTTTGGATATGAGGAAGGAACATTTACAGGTGCAAAAAAGGGAGGACAAAAGGGGAAGTTCGAAATTGCTCATTTAGGCAGTATTTTTTTAGACGAAATAAATCAAATGGATATGACCATGCAGCCGAAACTGCTGAGAGTTCTTCAGGAAAAAGAAATTGAACGAATAGGATCCAGCGAAAGTATAACAATTGATACCCGTGTTATAACAGCTTCTAATGCTTCATTGAGAGAAATGATAAGGCGAAATCAGTTTAGAAGTGATTTATATTACAGACTAAACATCATAAATATTGTAATTCCCCCTCTTCGCAGCAGACGTGAAGATATACCTATTCTGGTTGATAATATGATCGAGAAAATAAGTAATAAAGTCGGCCGGGAAATTGACGGAATTTCAAATAAGGCTATAGAATATCTAAAGTATAGGGACTGGCCGGGAAATATCAGAGAGCTTCAAAATGTCATAGAAAAAGCAATGAATGTTTCAAGAAAAAGTAACTTAAGTTTGGAAGACTTTAAAAAATTTGAATCATATGAGTCATTCAACCCGGAAAAAATAATAGGTAGGGAAGACATTTCAATGACTAATGAGAATGATTCACCACTGATGCTTATGAACAAAAAAAACACCATCGAAAAAAGCACAATTTTAGACGTATTAGAGATGTGTGAGTATAATAAGTCAAAAGCTGCAAAAAAATTAGGAATATCCAGAACACTTCTATATCAAAAAATACGTAAGTATAATATTGAAGTAGAAGACATAGTGTAAACAAACATTAACAAAAAAGTGTCAATAAAGTTTACAGTGTACACATGATGTACACTGTTTTTTTGTCGATTTTTTGTTTTTATTTTATGGGTGTAAATATATTTTAATCTATATGTAGGTTGATTTATAAGGCTTTGCGTGCTTGAATAAAATGTAAAAATATTATCAGTCATGGACTTGGCACAGGTCTTGCTCTTATTTTATTGCGTTAAGAAAATAACAAAATATATCAAATTTTAAAGAAGGAAGGTAATAGTATGTTTGATTTCACAGACAGCCAACTGGAACTTCAACAAAGAGTTCGTAAATTTGTTAACGAAAACATTTTTCCGAACCTTGAGTTGATTGATAAAGGTGAATATCAAGAAGAGCTCTTTAAAGAATGGTGCAAAACCGGACTGGTTACCTTGGTTGCTCCAAAAGCTGTTGGAGGTATTGAGCTTGATACAAAAAGCTGTGCCATTGTCATGGAAGAATTAGGTTATGGTGATGTAGGGGTGGCAACCGGGTTTGGAGCAAACAACCTTGGTTCATATCCGCTGTTGATTTCAGGAACGCTGGAACAGCAAAAACAACATTTCGGACCTATTTTGGAAGGAAAATATGGTGCATTTGCACTTACGGAACCTGGAGCAGGTTCTGATGCCGGTGCCGTAGCAACTACAGCTGAAAGAAAAGGCGATGAATATATTTTAAACGGTACAAAATGCTTTATTACTCAGGGAGGATTTGCAATTGACATGCAGTCATCTATGGTAGTATTTGCATCAACTGACAGAACCTTGGGCAGCAAGGGTTTGAGTGCATTCCTTGTAAAAGGAGGAACACCTGGAATAAGAGTTGGTAAAATTGAAGATAAGATGGGAATAAGAGGTTCTCAGACAGTTGAGCTTGTTATTGAAGATTTGCATGTTCCTGCATCATCACTGCTGGGAGAAGAAGGCGATGGAATGAAAATTGCCATGAAGACGCTGGACTCAGGAAGATTAATGGTTGCAGCACAAGGAGTAGGATGTGGACAAAGAGCATTGGATTTGGCAGTGGATTATGTTAAAAAGCAAGTTGAAGGGGTTAAGCCTTTAGCTAAGCAACAGGCAATTGCTTTTAAAATTGCAGAAATGGAAGCATCAGTTGAAGCAGCAAGACAACTTGTTTACAGGGGAGCATTTTTAAAGGACAATAAACAGCCATACTCTCACCACTCTGCGATTACAAAACTATTTGCAACTGAAATGGCTATGAACGTTGCAAACTCAGCTATGGAAATCATGGGTTCATATGGTTACTCAAAAGAATCAGGAATCGAAAAAGTTTGGAGAGATGCAAGAATTCTCTCAATATATGAAGGAACAAATCAAGTACAAAGACTTGTTATATCAGGCGGATTGCTTAGATAAAAAGCGGGAGGTGTGAAAATAGATATGGAATTATATAACAACAGTCAATTAATCAGAAAGAGTATGGCAGACTTCAGTAAAGCAGTGTTAGAGCCTATTGCTTACGAAGATGACAGGAATGCAAGATTTCCAAAAGAAATAATAAAAGAGATGGCAAATAAAAATTACTTCGGATTGACCGTATCTGAAGAATTTGGCGGAAACAAGTCAGACTTTACAAGCGTAGCTGTAATGGCTGAAGAGCTTGCCAAAGCAAATGGTTCTGCAGCGGTAATATCAATTACTCATGTTATTTCAGCAGCCCATGCTATAGAAAAGTATGGAAATGATGAGCAAAAGAAAGCTTACCTGCCGGACATGGTATCAGGCAATAAGCTGGGAGGATATGCTTTTATTGAACCAGGAGCTTCCATTGCAGCAGGTGCTAATAAGGTAGTTGCAGTTAAAGAAGAAGGATACTACTTGATCACAGGCAAGAAGACACTAGTGGCAAATGGGGGAGAAGCGGATGTGTATGTTGTCATAGCACAGACAAATGCAGAAGAAGGGCTAAAAGGTCTTTCGGCTTTCATAGTTGACGGTGATGAAGTTAAAGCAGCAAAAAACATCGATAAACTTGGATTAAGATCTTTCCCTACTGCAGAATTGGAATTCAACAAGTCAAAAGGCCAGCTGCTTGGCAATGAAGGTGATGGATTGAAAATTGCAAATGAAATCCAAGCCCTTTCAGATATTGCTCATGCTGCTATTGGAGTAGGTATTGGCAAAAAAGCATTGGAAGAATCAATAAAACACAGCAAGACCAGAGTACAGTTTGGTTTTCCTATCAGCAAACTGCAGGCTGTACAGTGGATGTTAGCTGAAATGGCTGAAAAAATTCATACTTTGGACACACTGGCTTATTCTGCTGCTAAGAAAGTTGATGCAGGCGAAGATTATATGAACGAATCTGTTTATTTGAAGATGTTCGCTCAGAAAGCAACATTTGAAATAGGAACAAATGCAGTTCAAATACACGGCGGAACAGGATACAGCAGAGAAGCAAATATTGAAAGATATTTCAGAGATCTCAGAGGATTGTTTAACTTTGACAGTATCAATGAATATCCACAAAAAATCATAGCAGGCAATTTATTAAAATAGATTACCAAATTTAAAGGAGGTGCCTTAATGAACATTTTACACGAATTTGAGTATTTTAAACCAAAAAGTAAGAAAGAAGCATTAGAACTTGTAAAGGGTAAAGGCAGCAGTGCAAAGGTCTTAGCCGGTGGTACAGATTTGATCATCCAAATGAAAGAAAAGATGATTAAGACTGATGCAATAATTGACATCAGTGATTTGGAAGAATTAAAGGGCATTAAGTGTGAAGAAGGTAAAGGAGCAGAAATTCTAGCTTGCACAAAGTTAGTAGATATAGAATTTAATGCTGATCTTAAGAAAAAATATCCTGCTTTAACTTATGCAGTAAGCCAGCTTGGTTCAAACCAAGTAAGAGTTATGGCAACTATGGGAGGTAACTGCTGTCACTCATCACCGGCTGCTGAAACTCCTGCTCCATTGTCAGCTCTGGGAGCAAAAGTTGTATTAGCAAGTATTGAAGGAGAAAGAGAACTTGCTATAGAAGACTTCATTCAAGGAAATCGTAAAAATGCTCTTAAAGAAGGAGAAATACTTTATAAATTCATTCTTCCTGAGCCAGTTAAAAAATCTGCATGCAGATATGGACACATTGGTCTTAGAAATGCAATGGAAATAGACTGTGCAAACATGGCTGCTAACATTGAATTGGAAGAAGATAAAGAAACCATAAAGAATGTTAAGCTTGTAATGGGATCTGTTTCTATAAAACCTTTGGTTTCAGAAGCAGTGCCAAAAGTGCTGGTTGGCAAGAAATTGACTGAAGAACTCATTGCTAAAGCTGGTGAAGCTGCTCAAAGTGAAGCAAAACCAATTTCAGACGTGAGAGCATCAGCAGAATACAGAAAAGACGTAATAGGCGCTTTAGCACGCAGACTCGTCAAAGAAGCTTATGAAGCTGCAAAGGAGGCGTAAAAGATGAAAAAACAAATTATTAAATTAGATATTAATAATCAGATTTATGAAGTAATGGTATCTCCTACAGATCTTCTTGTAGACGTTATAAGAAAACAAATAGGTCTTACTGGTACTAAAAAAGGCTGCGGTCAAGGAGACTGCGGAGCTTGTACTGTTTTAATAGACGGAAAAGCTCAACTATCATGTTTGATGCTGGCAATTGCAAGCGAAGGCAAAAAAATAACTACAATTGAAGGAATTGCAAACCAGGAAACTGGTGAACTGCATCCATTGCAGCAGTCATTTCTGGATCATGGGGCAGTACAATGCGGTTTCTGCTCTCCAGGTATGATTTTATCATCAAAAGCTTTGATAGATGAAAACCCACAGCCTACAGAAGAAGATATTAAACATGCACTGGAAGGAAATCTATGTCGTTGCACAGGTTATGTATTAATTCTTGAAGCAGTCGAGTCATATGTAGAGGCTCTTTCTAAAGGGGAGGTGTAAAAATGGGTAAAATGTATGAAGTATCAAATAAATACAACAACTACAAGGAATATCAAAGAGAGTTCACTGAAGTAGGAAGAAGCATTCCTCGTTTGGATGGACCTGCAAAGGTTACAGGTAAAGTACAGTACACAGATGATTTGGTTTTACCAAGAATGGCATACGGTAAAATTTTAAGAAGCCCTCATGCTCATGCAAACATAAAGAGCATTGATTACAGCGAAGCACTAAAACTTGATGGAGTTTTGGCAGTAATTACAGGCGAAGACTGCCCGATACCTTATGGTATAGTGCCTCACAATGCTAATGAACATGCATTGGCAGTGGGAAAAGTTCGTAACTGGGGTGAAGGCGTCGCAGCAGTTGCAGCTCTAGATGAAGCTACAGCAGAAAAGGCTTTGGAACTTATCAAGGTTGAGTATGAAGTTTTGGAAGCAATTGTAGATCCAAGAGAATCTGTTAAAAGAGATGACCTGAGAATTCATGAAAATCATCCAAACAACATTGCTTACGAAGGAACTCAAGTTTACGGCGATCCTGAAAAAGCATTGGCAGAATCAGATTTCATAATAGAGAAGGAATTTTATTCTTCATATGTAAACCATGGGTTTATTGAAACTCAATCTGCAATTTCAGATTTTGATCCAAACACAGGAAAATTACATATGTATGCAACATGTCAGGTTCCGCACTACACTCATCAACAATTGGCAAAAGTGCTGGAAATGCCTATGAACAAAATCAGAATTACCGTTCCTTTAATTGGCGGCGGATTCGGAGGAAAGGGTGTTGCTTCACAAGCAGATTTCTGCTCTGCACTGCTTTCCAGAAAAATAGGAAAACCTGTTAAAATAACATATGAAAGAAGCGAAGTATTTGCAACAAACAATGGTCGTCATCCATGCTACATGAAATTCAAAATGGGATTTGACAAGGATGGAAAGATAACTGCTGTTGATTTCAATAACTTGATGGATGGAGGAGCTTATTCTGGCTGGGGTATAGTTGTATTGTTCTACACAGCATCTATGGTTCATATTCCTTACATGGTTCCTAATGTTAAGTTTGATGGTAAAAGAGTATTCACAAATAAACCAACATGCGGAGCACACCGTGGTCTTGGTGGTGTTCAGCCAAGATTTGCCATGGAACAGATGTTGGATGAAGCTGCTGAACATTTCGGCATGAGCCCTTATGAAATAAGAAAACTAAACGCAGTGGAATCTGGTTATACAGCAAAGAGTATGATGTATGTACCTCATTCAGAATATAAGAAGTGTCTGGATGAAGCTGTTGAAAAATCAGGCTTCCTGGAAAAACAAGGAAAACTGCCATATGGTAAAGGTATTGGTATATCAGGCGGTTACTATATTTCAGGTACATCATATACTTTATATTTATCTTATAAACCACATACAGTTGCTACAATCAAAATAGATGAAGAAAACGGAGTTACATTATTCTGCGGAGCTACTGATATCGGTCAGGGTGTTGATACAGTAATGGCTCAGATGGCAGCAGAAACACTGGGTGTAAAGACAGAAGATGTTAAGGTAATCCCAAGAGATACTGAAATATCTACATTCGACCTTGGTACATTTGCAAGCCGTCTTACATTTGCTACAGGTTGGGCAATAAGACAGGCTGCAGAAAAAATAAATGCTGAATTGTTCCCTGTAGCTGCTTCAATCTTAAAGTGCAGAGGCGATGAAATAGCAGTTAAGGACGGATACTTCTATTCAATATATGAACGTGAAGGAAAAAAAGGAAGAAACAGAGAAGTTCTGTGGACAGATGTTGTAACAATGTACATCGAATCAAATGGTCCTTTAACTTGTTCAGGACAATTTACTCCTCCTAGACGTAAAGGAATTCAGCAAGGAGGTAACATTGGACACTCTCCAACATTTGGTTTCAGTGCTCAGGTTGCTGAAGTAGATATAGACTTGGAAACTGGAAAAGTAAATGTAGTTAAAATAACTGAAGCAGGTGACTGCGGTCAGCCTATAAACCCAATGAGCGTTGAAGGTCAGGTTCACGGTTCAATCCAAATGGGATTAGGTCAAGCATTGTATGAAGAAATGCAGATAGCTCCTGATGGAAGATTCCTGAATCCTTCACTTCATGACTATAAGATGCCAACAATAAGAGATATGCCAAAAATTGATGCAAATATTGTTGAAGCTTATGACCCGTCAGCTCCATACGGCGGCAAGGAATCCGGAGAAGGCCCTATTCAGCCAACAGCTCCGGCAATATTCAATGCAGTCTACGATGCTATTGGTGTTAGATTTACAGAAATGCCATTGACACCTGAAAAGGTATTAAATGCAATCAAGGCACAAAAGGCAAAATAAATAAGCTTGCAAGAAAATTCATGATAGACCCTTTAGCGGCAGTTAAATGCTGCCGCTTACCCTAAAATAAAAATAGTTGAGCAATATAAGAGAGGTAGTTATGAGAGAATTTAAGTTTAGAGCTTGGGACGATGAAGCAAAAAAAATGTATGCTCCTGAAGAATTAGAACAGCCGAATGTGGCTGATGACACTAAAAAGACTATTTATTGTTACCTGTCATACGGCGTTTTGCAGATATATGATTTCAGGGAAAAAGATCCCATAGAATTTGTCCCCATGCAGTCAACTGGATGGTTTGACAAGAATCAAAATGAAATATATGAAGGCGACATAGTACAAATTCAAGATACTATATATCAGATAATTTGGAGTGAAGATATTTCGGGTTTCATACTGTTATCTGTAGAAGGAATAATCATGATGGGCGGAGACTATATTGCAGATGAAATAGATATAATCGGCAATATTTATGAAAATCAAGAGTTAATAAACTATAAATATTAGGAGGTAAATATGCGCATAGATGAAAAGGAGTTCCTCCTAGAAATTATAGATGGTAAAAAGATGGATTTTTATCTGGAAGATGATATGTTCGAGATAGAAGGAAGAGCAAAGAAAGAAAATGACGAAATTATTATAGAGGTTCTGGATGGAGTAGGACATGTGCTGGAAATCTGCGGTCAATACTTAAAGCTCATAGACAGGGCAAATTGTCTGTATGCCAGAAGATTGGATACAGATAAAATATTTCAAATGGAAATAAACAGAGTATATGACAAGCTGACTAATCCTGCTGCAGAAGATTTTATGAAAATGAGCGATCTGGGTGTTGAACAGTTCTTCAAGAAACAAACAGATACGTTGGTGTGGTTTGACAAGGATCAAAAGAAATGGGTTATAGAGCTGAATAAGATAAACATGTATTTCAGCGGTGACAGATACTATTATGATACTGTCAATGAATTGTTTGAAGAAAACAAGGAACAAATGTTAGGAGTATGGCAGGCCGTTTATTACAGTTCAGAAGCAGAATCAGCCTGATGAGAGGAATAAAAAAATGGGAAAGGTAGTTGTTGAAACAAATTATACAAGGTTTAAACCTGTTGGGCAAAATGATATGTGTGCAACTTGCCCATCCAGCTGCAAGACTTCTTGTGCCAGGGTGCTTATGCAAAGCCACGAGATAGACGAAGAAAAAGATTTTAAAGATTTTAAAGTAACTTTTAATGTTAATAATTTATCAAAACATGTTGAGGACTAGATATATGACCTACAGGGTAGGTTTATATAATGCTTTATCATTTTATAAAAATCGGAGGTTAACATGGATTTAAAAAAGAAAAGGTGGTTTATCTTAGGAGCAAGTTTGCTAATCAATCTTTGCATCGGGTCGGGTTATGCCTGGAGTGTTTATGCAGGCCCTTTGAGCAAATTGTTTGGCTGGACTGCTGCTGCAACAGCAATGACATTTACAATAGCAAACGCAATCAGCCCAGTCTGCATGATTACGGGCGGAAAAATTCAGGATATATTTGGGCCTAAGTGGGTAATTTTTGCCGGAGGAATTTTGTTTGGCGGCGGAATTATCTTATCAGGATTCACAAAGTCTATAACCTGGATATACATAAGCTATGGAATAATGACTGGTTTAGGTATGGGATTGGTTTACAGCTGTACCATTGCCAATACTGTTAAGTTTTTTCCTGACAAGAGAGGGCTTGTGGCTGGTCTCGCAACAGCAGGTTACGGCTTTGGCCCGGTTCTGCTGGCTCCGATTTCTCAAAGCCTGATTGCAAGTTACGGAGTTCTGCATGCTTTCAAAGTCTTAGGAATTGCATACCTGTTTATTATAACCATTGGTTCTCAATTCATTCAAAAAGCACCTCAGGGTTATAAACCTGAAGGATGGGAGCCTCCGGCAGCAACAGCCACATCAGCTGTTACAGGCAAAGATAAGTCATGGTCACAAATGTTGGCTGATCCGTTATTCTATATACTTCTGTTGATGCTGACAATTGGAGCGACTTCCGGATTGATGATAATCAGCCAGGCTTCACCTATAGCTCAGGAAACTGTAGGTGTTAATGCTGAAAGAGCAGCTTTTGCAGTAAGCTTAGTTGCAGTTGCAAACATGGCAGGAAGAATCACATGGGGTGCAGTTTCAGATAAAATCGGAAGATACAATGCATTGCCTATAATGTACTTGATTCTGGCTGCAGCAATGTTCATGCTGACTATGGTCGGAACAGGACAGTTTGCAATGTTTGTGGCAGTAACAATGGCAGTGGGCTTTTGCTTCGGAGGATTCATGGGAGTATTTCCTGCTTTGACAGCTGACTGCTTTGGTGCAAAGAATAATGGAGTCAATTACGGATTTATGTTCAGCGGTTTCGCCCTGGGAGGATATATTGGTCCAATCATGGCAGCTACAATAAAAGCCGGAAATAACGGCGATTATACGAAAGCATTTTTAATTGCTGCAGCAATGAGCATTTCCGGAATTTTATTTTCATACATTGTGAAAAAAATTCATAAATCTGAGTTAGAAAAAGAGAAAAAGATTGCCAGAGTGTAATTGTATGATGTAAAGGGTGTGAAAATATGAGCATAATTGATAGCAGCAGGAGAATTAAATTTGATATAGTCCATGTTGACAGTATACCATGCAGCCTGGTTGGTCAAAAACTGGTATATACACTTGAAGGAGCTCTTGTTTCAGAACCGTTGAAAGTTAAGTGGCCAATGCCATGGATAGAGTGTGAATTTGAAAAAATTGCTAAGGGTATGGAAAAATTTTCAGTAAAGATCACAAAAAGAGTTTATAACCCGGATGAACCAGATCAGTATGTGGATGTTGTAATATCCAGTTTTATTGATATAACCATACCTCAGCTGGCAGACAAGGTTGCTGATTTTTATTCGAAGTGTGAAGCATTGATTAACCATACTGGAAAAAGGCGCATAAAGTACCATGATTTTAAGCAATTATATACAAATTTAGCTAAGGGGCTCATATCTATAGGATTGGAAAAAGGGAATAATGTGGCGGTCTGGGCTGTTAATTCACCGGAATTTGTAATATCTCAATTTGGAATAATTAAGGCAGGAGGGATTTTTATACCCATGAATGCCTATGAAAAACAAGTTAGGATGGAAGAACTGCTGTTAAACTCAGACACACATACTCTGATCATGCAGGTGGGAGCCAAGGCTACTGAAAATATAGAACTGCTGTATAAAATTTGCCCAGAGTTAAGTGAAAGCATACCGGGACAACTAAAGTGTCCGAGATTTCCAAAACTAAAAAACGTAATAGTCATAAGCGGTGTTGAATATCCCGGCACATTCAGATGGGCCGATATTCTGGAACAAGGTGAAAAATTGAAGACTGAACTTCTTGATGAAAGGCAAAGTAGTTTATGTGTTGACGATGTTGCACAAATAATCTATACATCAGGGAGTACGGGCAATTCAAAAGGTGTGATGCTAAGCCACAAAAACATAGTAGAAAATGCAAATGCCATGGCTTCGTTGATGGAATTGACCAACAAAGACGTAATGTGCGTACTGGCTCCCTTGTTTCACTGCTTTGGAAGCATAGCCTGTACTATGGCCGCAGTCAGCAGGGGATGTTCCATGGTCTTGGTTAATAAATTTAAAACAGATATAACCCTTTCCTTGATTGAAAAGGAAAAGTGCACAGTCCTTTCAGGAGTACCTACTTTGTTTATTTCATGCATAGAGCAAGTGCAGAAAGAACATTATGATATCTCTTCATTGAGAACCGGAATAATAGCAGGTGCTTCGTTTTCTGATCAAGTGCTGAACGATATAAAGAACATACTTGGTATAAAAAATATAATACCTTCCTATGGACTGACTGAAGCTTCTCCTTGCGTGAGTGCACTAAAAGCAGGAGATGAATTCCATGAAAGCTCTGTAGGACATCCCATACCGGGAGTTGAAGTGAAAATAATCGATATATTAACAAAAAAGGAAGTTAAAGACAGAGAAAGCGGAGAAATCCTGGTAAGGGGATACAATATAATGAAGGGCTACTACCATATGGTGGAGGAGACCCAAAATATTATAGACAGCGAAGGGTGGCTTCACACAGGTGATATCGGTTTCATTCATGAAAGCGGCTGTTTATGTCTTAAGGGCAGATGCAAAGACATTATCATACGTTGCGGTGAAAATATTAGTCCAAAAGAAATTGAAGACTTCATAGTTACTCATAAAGACGTGATGGAAGTACATGCCGTGGGAGTTCCCGATTATCTAAATGGTGAAGAAATAATGGTATTTATAAGACTAAAGGAAAATTCAGCAATTACTGAAAAAGACATCAAAGATTATTGCAGGGGAAAAATTGCATCAAACAAAATACCTAAGTACATCAGCTTCATAGATAAATTTCCGCAGTCAGAAACAGGTAAGGTTTTAAAAAAGGATCTGAAAAAGATTGCTGCAGAAATCATCGAAGGAAAAGTTAATAAAAAAATTTCAAAAAAATTTAAGGAGTGAAGATTATGGCGAAAGTTATAACAGCAAAAGAGGCAGCTGCGTTATTTCAAGACAATATGACTGTATGTTCTGCAGCATTTGGTTTGGCAGGATGGGCTGAAGAAGTTGCAGTGGCAGTAAGAGAAAGATTTGATGAAACAGGACACCCTAAAAATATTACCCATACTCATGCAGCAGGCGTAGGCAACTGGGGAAAAGGACCTAAGGGAGAAAGAGGAGAATGTGTATGGGCAGTGGACGGGCTAATGGCTAAATTCATAGGCTCACATGCAGGGTCATCACCTACTGTTATAAAACAAATAAATGAAAATAAAATTATGGCATGGAACCTTCCTCTTGGAACATTGATTCAGCTTTACCATGAGCAAGGCAGAGGATCTGCAGGATTGCTATCTAAGACAGGACTTGGAACATTCATTGATCCTCGTTTTGACGGCGGTAAGCTAAATCAGCTGACAAAAGAAAAAGGCGAGGAAATTATAGAATACATTCCTGATTTCAGAGGAGAAGAGTATCTTTTTTACAAGGCTATTCCTATTGATATAGCTCTTATGAGGGGAACTACTGCAGATGAAAACGGCAATGTAACCTGTGAAAAAGAAGCATTGAATTTGGAAATGCTTTCTGTTGCTCAGGCAGCAAAAGCTAATGGTGGAATTGTTATAGTACAGGTTGAGTCTCTGGCTAAGGCAGGTTCATTAAGTCCAAAACTAGTAAAGGTTCCAAGTATTTATGTTGATTACATAGTAGTGGCTGAACATCCTGAAGATATCATGCAAACACAAGGAACTTCATTTAACAGGGCATTTACCGGTGAAATCAGGGTTCCTCTTGAAGGCAGCATGGATCCTATTCCATTGGATGAGAAAAAGGTTATGCTCAGAAGATTGACAATGGAAATCAAACAGGGCTACAAGTGTAATTTCGGTATAGGCACTCCAACATATACAGGAAATGTCATGGCAGAAGAAGGCTGCTCAAATGCAATAACCATGATTTCCGAGTCAGGAAGCATTGGCGGTTTGCCGGGAGGAGGAAATGATTTTGGTGCTCACTGGAACATTGAAGCATCTTGTGACCAGGGTGACCATTTTAGTTTCTTTGACGGCGGCGGTCTGGATTTAGGTGTGTTTGGCTTAAGTGAAGTTGATAAGGACGGTAATGTTAATACAAGTCTTTTGAATGGAAAGATTATGGGCGTTGGAGGTTTTGCCAACATTGCAGCAACTGCAAAAAATGCATTGTTTGTAGGAACATTTACTGCAGGTGGACTGAAGTGCAATGTTGAAGACGGCAAAATGGTAATTGAACAGGAAGGCAGATTTAAGAAATTTGTTCAAAGTTGTCCTCAGCTCACATTTAATGCTGAACAATCTTTAAAGAAAGGCAACAGAATTTTATTTATAACTGAAAGATGCGTAATTGAAAGAACTTTAGAAGGAATGGTTTTAACAGAAATTGCTCCTGGAATAGACTTGCAGACTCAAATAATCGATCAGATGGGATTCAAGCCAATAGTTCCTGATGGCGGACCAAGACTTATGAATCCAGAGCTGTTCCTTCCAAAGTGGGGAAAACTGAAAGGTATAATGGATAACAACAAATAATTAAGCTCTCAACTACTATTTCTTTAGTTAGAAAATCGAGCTAATGTTCGGTTTTCTAACAATTTTAGACAAGCGTTATGTAAATAAAAAATTAACGGGTGATTGAATGGATGATGTACGCAACATATACGTGGTGAGACATTGCCAGCCGTCCTTCAGCAGCAGCAAGAAATTCTGCATTGGCAAACTGGATATACCTTTAAGTCATGAGGGAAGAGAACAAGCAAAGAATCTGCTGAGTTATTTTTCTGATAAAAAAATAAGTTCCATTTACTCAAGCAATTTAAAAAGGGCATGGGAAACAGCTGAAATTCTGGCAAACAATGTTGCAGTTCCAATTATTAAGAACGAATTTTCAGAGATAGACATGGGTAAGTGGGATGGACTCACATTTGATGAAATTAAACTTCTGTACCCTGAGGAATATAAAAAAAGGGGTGAAGATTTTGAAAATTATGTTGTTGACGGAGGTGAAAGTATAAAAGAGTGCCAAAGTCGTGCCATGAGTGAATTATACAAAACATTGAATGAATCTTCCGGCAACATAATAATAGTAACTCATGCAGGAGTCATTAGAGCAATGTTATCGTCAGTGGAAGGAATCAGCATCAGAGAAGCATTCGGATATAAAATTGATTACGGCAGCGTAAAACAGTTGGTTGTGAAACATCATGAGCTGCAAAGGAGTGTTGTATGGAATTTTTAAGAACATTGAAAGCATTGAAAGAATCAGGAACATACAGAGACAATATTATAATCACGGTGATGACGGGAGACTATGCAAATTCAAAAGCAATAGTATCTCAAGGAGAAATTACATATACAAACAATGAAAAATACAACTGGAAAAGTATAATTGGCATTATTCCCCAAAATAAAAAAAGTCAATTAGTAGAAATGAACGGTGAAAAAATATATATAGAATTCATGAAAAATAAATACAGTGTTGTAGTATGCGGAGCAGGACACATATCAATATCGATAATTAAAATGTGCAATCTGCTGGATTTACCGGTGACGGTTATTGATGACAGAATTACATTCGTAAATAATGCAATCAATGCAGGAGCTGATTTTACAGTTTGTGAACCTTTTGAGAAAGCACTGGACAGAATAAATGGAGACAGCAGCACATTTTTTATAATAGTTACAAGAGGCCATCGATACGACCAGGAGTGCTTAAAGAAAATAATAAATAAAGACAATGCATACATTGGCATGATCGGAAGCAAAGTAAGGGTTGGAAAAGTTCTGGATGGACTGGAGGAAGAAGGGATTTCCAGAGATAAATTAAATAAGGTATATACACCTATTGGCTTAGACATTGGAGCAGAAACTCCGGCTGAAATTGCAGTTGCAATAATGGCTCAGATTATAGATGTTAAGAATAAGGAAACTGGGTCAAGCACATATTCAGATGAACTGCTTAGCGGAATAATGGATGAAAATGTTAAAAATATTCCAAAGGCGCTGGTTACCATTGTATCAAGAAAAGGTTCTGCACCCAGGGAAGTTGGTACTAAAATGGCAGTTTTAAAGGATGGCACCATGATAGGAACTATTGGGGGAGGCTGTGTAGAAGCCAGCATTCGACAGGTTGCATTTTCAAGCATGGACCAAGGTGTCAGCAAACTTGTTCAAGTTGATATGACAGGACGAGAAGCAGAGGATGAAGGAATGGTCTGCGGGGGCATTGTGGAAATATTTATAGAGCCCTTAATATAAAATTTTGCATGGCGTATGAGGAGTGATTAAGTGAAACACTTATTTCTTTCAGGCAGCATCAATGTTGGAAAAAGCACAATAATTCAAAACATTGTAAATAATATGGAAATTGACAAAGAAGAAATCGGCGGCTTCTATACAAAGGCATACATAAGAAACGGCAAGGTAGCAGGATTTTACATGGAGCCCATAAACTATAAACTGAAAACACCTGATATTTACGAACGGTTAATCGGATACACGCCTGACGGAAAAATGTGGCTGGGGATGGACTCAACATTTGAAAGTTTTGGAACATCCATACTTGATTGCTGCCTTGTAAATAATTACAGACTCATAATCATGGATGAACTTGGTTTCTTTGAAAACAATGCTATATGTTTTCAAGAAAAAGTCCATGAAGTGTTATCAAGCAATAATAGAATAATTGGGTGCATAAAGACTTTATCAACACCTTTTATGGACTCCATAAGGAAACGAAAGGATGTGGAAGAAATTGCAGTTACTAAAAAAAACAGAGACTCAATTGCTCATGAACTCTCAGAAAAGTTTGTGCTGTAAAAATCACACATCCAAATTCAGCTGGGACAATCAAAGTATGGATTGGTATCTCTTATCAGAAAAACTTACAAGATATCATAAGAATTCCGTAGAACTGTTAAAACCTTATACTGATGGATGCAAGACAGTCTTGGATATTGGCTGCGGTGGAGGAGGATTTTCCTTGGAGTTTGCAGAAAAAGGATTTGAAGTTACCGCTATAGACAAATCTTCGTTGGTTGTAGAATCGCTTAATGAAAGAGTACAAAACAGGAAATTGGAAAATCTGGAAGTCTTGAATGTTTCATTTGAAGATTATGATTTTAAAAAATGTTATGACGTTGTATTTTTAAGCTATATGATGGGACTGGTAAATGAATTCAATATTGATGGAATTCTCAAACATGTCAGCAAGCATTTGATACTGGTATTGCCATTAACAACCACAAAGAATGACTTTGCTGTTGACGAGCTCTACCTTGAACTTGGAATAGACATAAAAAACCTGGAACAGTTAAATTACTTGAGTTTCATTGATATTCTTGACAACAGGAATATTAATTATGAAATTGAAATGACAGGCGCTGAATTCGGCCAACCCTTTAATACCTGCCATGAAGCAGTAAATTTCATATATCATTATTTTAACCTGCCTACAGAATACAAAAGAAAAGTGGCACACTGGCTGAACAGGAAACTGCTCAGGATAAATGATTTGTATTACTTACCCAATAACAAAAAAAGCGTTATGATAATTATATAATAGGAAGGAAAAAGAAGATGAAAGAAAAGTTTGAATTAAGAGAAATGATTTATATTTCATTGTTAGCAGCAACTGCAACTGTTTCGAAGGTTCCCATAAGGATATTATCAAACTTTTTAACCAGCTCAGTTGGTCTGCCTGGAGGAATTATTGGCGGAATATACTATATGTTTTGGATTGTGGCTGCATGTGCCGTAGTGAAGAAACGTGGAACAGCTACATTGTTTTGCGCCGTACAAATATTTGTAACAATAGCCACATCCAGCATGCCGGTTATCAAGCTTATAACATACCTTCCTCCTGGAATAGCAATTGATTTATTCTTGATTGCTTATGGAAAAGATGAATACAACAAGGGAATCATGATGATTCTGGGTGCAATTGCCAATAGTGCCGGAGCATTAACCCAGGCAGCACTGCTGATGAATCTTCCTCTGGCTGCAGTTGTTGTAAGTACATTGACATCTGCTTTTTCCGGTGCTGCAGGAGGTTATTTTGCATATATGGTTGTTTCAAGAATTGTGAGATCATCAGTGACCCATGCAAGTTAATTGAGCTCACGGCCGCTAAGAATGAGGTGATTATATGTCTTTAAAAATTGTTGTATGTGTTAAACAGGTTCCTGATATGGATAAAATAAGGTTTTTCTATGATAATGGCATTGTAGTGGAAAATCTCTACAATGTATTAAACAGAGATGATGCAAGCGCTCTGGAAGAATCTTTAAGAATCAAGGATACACAAAAAGATACACACATTACAATAGTGACTATGGGCCCAAGAGAGTCAAACGATGCAGTGCTTGAATGTCTGGCATTAGGTGCAGATGATGGAGTTATAATCACAGATGAAGCATTAGCTGATTCAGACACTTTAGTGACTGCTGAGGTTTTATCAGCAGCAATTAGAAAATTAGGAGATTATAACTTGATTTTCACTGGCAGGCAGACAATAGACGGCGGTTCGGCACAGGTGGGCCCGCAGTTAGCAGAACTTCTGAATTTGCCGCAATTAACCAATATTGTCAGTCTGAACGTGGAAGAGGATGGAAAGTCAATAATTGCAAAGAGGGCATTGAATAATACTTGCGAAACGGTTTTTTTGCAAATGCCTTGTCTGCTGACAGTATCAAATGAGTTTAACAAGCCCAGGGGCATGTCATTAAAGGGTATACGGGATGCAGGTAAAAAAGTTGTGAACGTGTGGACGGCAGATGATTTAGGTCTCAAAATAAACGGCAGTGGGTATGGCTGTTCTCCTACAAGGGTTAAGCAAATATTTATGCCAACTCATAAAAAAAGAGGCAGGCTTATTTGTACCGAAGACGAGAAAGAAGCTGTGAATGAGTTGTTGAAGGAACTGAAAGGCAGCAGGGTGAGTTATGAAATATGATAAAATTGGTGCTGTGATTGTTGCAGGAGGATTGTCTTCCAGGATGAAAGACTTTAAACCCCTCTTGAACATAGGAAGCAAGACTATGATTGAAACAACAATAGAAAATTATGAGAACATTGGTATTAAAAACATTGTAGCAGTAACAGGTCACCGTGCTGATGACATTGAGAAAAAGCTTGCTGATTGTAATGTACAGACAGTGAGAAACCATGATTATAAATATACTCATATGTTTGATTCCCTATGCATCGGTTTGAGAGAGCTAAAAAACAATGTGGACATGATTTTTGTAACACCTTCGGACAGCCCTTTTGTGCAGAAATATACACTAAAAAAAATGATTGAAGAAATGGAAAACAACAGTTTGAAAATTATTCAGCCATCTTATGAAGGTAATAATGGTCATCCCATATTGCTGAATAGCGAAGCTGTAAGAGAAATTATAAAGCACGACGGTACAAACGGCCTTCAGGGAGCAATTGATAAAATAGTGACAGGATATAGGAACATGTCCTTTGCAGACCCTGGAATAGTTATGGATGCTGACACTCCGCTGGATTTTTTTAAGCTGGTTGAATATAACAAAAAAAGAAATGTGCCATCAATTGAATTATGCATTAAAATATTGGATTATTTTAATGTAACAGAAGAAGTGAAATCTCACTCTTATGCAGTGGCAATGGAATCTTTAAAAATTTGTGAACAATTGAGAGAAAGAGAAATTAATCTGGATCATATGACGGTATTAGCAGCAGCGCTTCTGCACGATGTGGCAAAGGGCTGCAAAGATCATTCATTCATAGGGTCCTGCTGGCTTAATGACATGGGTTATGAAGAGATAGCAAAAATCGTATACAACCATGTAAAACTTGAAAACATTCCAGAAGTTTTGACAGAAAAGGAAGTTGTGTACTTAGCTGACAAAATGGTAAAAGGAAACAACTTGGTTTCCATTGAAAACAGGTTTTCAGCAAAAGAAGATATTTACAAATGTGATGAGCAGATATTAGGAAACATCAGGGAAAAGAAAAAAATGGCCATTAGTTTGTATGAGGCTGTGTTTGGCTGTTAAAGTGTTTAATGGCAGTAAATCAATTAAATAATACATAAATCAGGAGGACAAAATGAAATCAGTAAATATAGAAGAAGCAGTTGGTCAGGTGTTGTGCCATGATATTACTCAAATTATCAAGGATGTAAAAAAAGATGTGGTGTTTAAAAAAGGGCATGTAATAAAGAAGGAAGATATTCCTGTATTTCTTTCTGTAGGCAAGGAGCATATATACATATGGGAAAAGCAGGATGGAATGCTTCATGAAAATGAGGCTGCTGATATATTGTACAGCATTTGCAAAAATGAATACATGAAGCCTTCAGCAGTAAAAGAAGGTAAAATAGAAGTGATTTCTGAAATAGACGGATTGTTTAAAGTTGACAAAGAAAGACTCAATGAAGTTAACAGTATTGGAGATATGATGATAGCAACAAGGCATGGAAATACAATTGTCAGGAAAGGGGATAAATTAGCCGGTACAAGAGTAATTCCTCTTGTTATTGAAGAAGAAAAAATGAAAAAGGCTCAGGAAATAGGCGGTGGAAAGCCAATTTTAAAAATTATGCCTTTAAAACATAAAAAAATAGGAATTGTAACTACGGGAAGTGAAGTTTTCCATGGAAGAATAAAAGATGCCTTTGGTCCAGTTATAGTGAGTAAGTTTAGTGAGTTTGATTCGGAAGTAATAGGTCAGACAATAGTGGATGATGACAGAGAAGAAATTACTGCTGCAATTATAAAATTTATTGAAAATGGTTCAGATATTGTTGTGTGCACCGGAGGTATGAGCGTAGACCCGGATGACAGAACCCCAGGGGCTATTAAGGATACGGGAGCAGAAATAGTATCTTATGGAGCACCGGTACTGCCTGGAGCAATGCTGCTGGTTTCATATTACAGCTTTCAGGGAAGAAAGATACCGGTAATAGGTCTGCCTGGATGTGTAATGTATTCTAAAAGGACTATTTTTGATTTAATATTACCAAGACTTATGGCTGATGATATTCTTACTAAGTCTGATATAGACAAACTAGGTCAAGGCGGCCTATGTCTAAACTGTGAAATATGTACATACCCTAACTGCGGATTTGGCAAGGGAATGTAATAAGAGCTAAAAAACCGACCATAAGGTCGGTTTTGTTCGCTATAGTTACGTCTAAGACTACTGTTAGTTTTCTTGTTCTTCTTCCACTTCTGAGGGAGTTTCTTCATTATCATCAGTTTCAAGCGGTTCAATTTGCTGATTCAGCCACTGGTCATAGTGCCACTGGGTATGGTTGGTGCATACGTTCAGCGGTAACTGGTACGCATCATCCAGGACACTGAATGAATGATCGTAAGTTTTATTTCTTGTTACAAGTATTCGCTGCTCGATTAAATTTCCCGGGCAGTATTGGGATTTAAGCATGTTTGAATTTGTGCATATTTCTGCCTTGACATGAGTCTCACAGTATTTTGACGGTACGGTTCCCGGAACAAAGTATTCAGTTATAATCTGACTTCCACGAGGGTCCTGTGAACAATATTCTGTTGGAAGCAAACCTGACTGCTTGCAAACCTGCACAGGAATTAAATTATTATTCAGTTCAAATTTTGCAGGTTCCAGTCCTTCGTGTACAGGTATCATAATTTGTCTCCATAGATTTGCATTGGCTCCGCTGTCTCCGGTAAGCTTCATTTGTACGTTGTCGTTTCCTACCCACACTCCGCCTATGTAGTATGGTGTGAAACCTACGTACCAGAAATCTCCGCTTGCCTGTGTTGTTCCGGTTTTTCCTGCTGCTTCAATTCCCATTTCAGCCGGCAGTTTTGCCTTGTATGAAAGTCCGTTTGTTACGGTTGTTCTTAAGATGTCCTTCATGAGAGAAGCTGCCTCCGGGCTTGATACAACACGGGTTTTTGGTATGTTTTCAAGGATGATGTTGCCCTTGTTGTCTGTTATTTTTGTGTATGCTATTGGTTCGACATAGACTCCGTCATTTGCTATGGCTCCGTAGGCTGCGGTCATTGAAAGAGGTGAAAATCCCTTTGTAAGACCTCCCAGCCCAAGAGATGCCAGGTTTACATCATTGAAGGCAGCATCTTCTTCAGGAGATATGAATGTATCGCTGTTTGGATTTTCGGTGTCTATGAATCCAAAATTAGTAAGTGATTCAATTGCAGCTTGAGTTCCAATCTTTTCAAGCATGTTGACTGCATTTGTGTTCACTGACTGTTCTATGGATTTTCTTAAGGTCAATTTGCCCCAGTACTTTACGCTCCTGTGTTCAAACCAGTTTTTCGGCCATCTTTCACCTGCTTCATTTGTTCTTGGGAGGTCCTCCAAAATGTATGAAGCCGAATATCCCATATTTAATGCAGGAAGGTATACAGACAATGGTTTTATTGTTGAACCAGGCTGCCTTGCAGCATCTGCTGCGCGGTTAAACGTTCTGCTTCCTTCAATATTTCTTCCTCCAAACATTGCTTTTATCTTTCCGGTTCTATAATCCATTATTACAGCAGCTGATTGTGGCTGAACAATTCCGTTGTCTTGATAATAAAAGAAATTTTTAGAAATTCGGAGTACATTGTCATCGCCAACATGAAAAACATCCTGATTTTTGTCAAGAAAATCCTTTGTAATGAGAAATTTTCCTTTTGTTCCCTTTTGCTCGAGAATCTGAAGGTTATCTCCGATGTTCAATGAGCCCAGAATGTGCGAAACAAAGTTGTATTCTTCGTTTATGGTGTAACAGTCTACAATGTCTATGGTTGAAGAATATATATCGAATTTTTTAGAACTTATAACAAGGAATCCGCTCTGGTCATAGCTGTATTCATCTGGATTTAAGTAAATATTGCCTTCTTCATCCATTATGTTTTCTTTCTTATAGAAAATTGTCTGGCCGTATTCGTTCAACACATTTTTTTGAGAATCAAGGCATCCCACCGCTTCGTTGTCAACCCATTTGAAATACCTCCATTCCTCTCCTACAGGGGTTTCTCCTGAAGGCTCAGAACCTAGGAAATTATATGAGAAGTTCTTGTATGATTCTTCCAGTGATTTTTGGATGTTCACATCAATTGTGGTTGTGATTGTCAGACCACCTCTGTAAACATAGGCTTCAGCTTCCCTGTAGGACATTGATTTATATTCCATTAAATCTTCAATTACTTTTTCTTTTACATAATCCATGGGCAGAGTTGAAATCTGTGCAATTTTAGTTTGACCGGGATTAAGGGCGTTTCTCATGTCTTCATTGACTGCATTCTTGTGTTCAGCTTCATTTATGTATCCAAGATCAAGCATGCGATCAAGTATAAGAAGCTGCCTGTCTCTGGAATCCTGATTGAAGACACATGCATACTGCACAGAACCAATAGTAACATATCCGACCATATCTTCTTCCGGAATATTTTCAAGGTCATACATGTTGTATCGGCTAAAGGGAGCATATGTAACGGTGCTTTTGGCAGCTCCTGCGAGCATGGCGCATTCAGCCAGAGTTAAGTCTTTCGCATCCTTGGAAAAATAAGTACGGGCAGCAGTCTGCACTCCGTAGGAGCTTTGACCCAGGGGGATAGTGTTCAGATAATTTTCAAGTATTTGGTTTTTTGAAAGTATTCGTTCTATTTTAAGTGCCAGGTATATTTCCTTTATTTTTCTCTCCCAGGATTTTTCGTTTGTAAGATAAAGATTCTTTACAAGTTGTTGAGTGATTGTGCTGGCACCTTGGGCAGTGGGATCTCCAACCTGGAAGTTATGTACAAGAGAGCTTGCGATGCGCTGTATATCAATTCCAAAATGCTGTTCAAACCTGTGGTCTTCTATGGCTAAAAAGGAGTTTCTTAAGTTTTTAGGCATGTCATCCAACGGTATTATTTCACGGTTTTCATTTGGATCATGAATTTTTTCAATAATGTTCCCGTTTTCGTCTGTTATGACAGAACTTTCTGAAAGTGTGGATAAAATATTGGTGGGGTCAACTTCCGGTGCAGTCTTTACGATACCAAGTACTATTCCAAAAATAAAACCTCCTGTAGCAGTCACTGTCAGCAACATGATTAAAAAAAACATGAATATGGCACGGAGGACTTTATTTTTCTTCTTTTTTTCTTTATTATTGCTGTTATTAGTATCCTGACTTTCTATGATTTCCAAAGTATCATTTTCCATTTGCTCACTGTCCTTTCTGATTGCATTCAAATGTTATATACCCTCAAACAATACATTTTACTCATTAATAAATTAAATTATGATGCAGACATAGGGGAAAGTGAGAAAAATTGGTAGTTGCTGTTGCAAGGAGTGCATTATTTGATTATAATAATATTTAATGCAACAATTAATATTATGATGTTACCGGCAATTTATACTGGTGATAAATAATAAATTATAGACGGAGTAGATAAAATGAAATATGCACTTAACGAACATGCACTCAATTTCATAAAGGACAGCAGCAAGGAAACACTGGACCTACTGGTTGAGCTTGCAAGAATACCGGCTCCATCCCACAAGGAAGAAAAGAGAGCAGAATTCTGCAAAAATTGGCTTGAGAAAAACGGGGCAAAAAATGTATTTATCGATGAAGCTAAAAATGTGGTATATCCTTTAAACTGCGAAAATGCAGAAGAAATTACCGTATTCATGGCACACCTGGATGTGGTTTTCAATGACGAAGAAGAATTCGATGTTGTCATCAAGGATGGAAGAGTTTATGCTCCAGGCGTGGGGGATGATACTGCCAATGTGGTTAATCTGTTGATGTGTGCCAAGTATGTCACACAGAACAGCTTAAAACCAACACAAGGATTTTTATTTGTGCTGAATTCCTGCGAGGAAGGCCTTGGAAACCTGAAGGGAAGCAAGAAAATAATGGAAACATACGGCTCAAGGGTTACAGAATTTGTTTCTCTGGATGGAGAAATAGGTTCATGCACTCACAAGGCTGTTGGTTCTCAAAGGTACAAGGTGACTGTCACCACAGAAGGAGGACATTCATATTCGGATTTTGGCAATCAAAATGCAATTTACTATCTTTCATCCATGATTCAGACATTGTATACAGTTCGTGCACCTCAGAAAGCAAAAACAACATACAATGTGGGAATAATAAGCGGAGGAACTTCTGTAAATACTATTGCAGAAGAAGCATCCATGCTTTATGAATTTCGTTCTGTGGACAAGGACTGCCTGAAACAAATGGAAGATTTCTTCTGGGCCGTACTTGACAGCTACAGAAAAATGAACATAGGTGTTTCAGTAGAAGTTGTGGGAATTCGTCCATGCGGCGGAGAAATGAATAAAGAAAAGTTTGAATCATTCACTGAAAAGAACAAGGAAATTATTAAATACTACTATGAGGGTGAACTGGATTTAAGCGCAGGTTCCACGGATTCAAACATTCCTCTTTCTCTTGGAATTCCGGCTAATACTGTTGGTACAGCCAAAGGATTTGGTGCTCACACAAGAGGCGAGTGGATTGAAATAGACGGAATGGAAACAGGACTTAAAATAGCCATGACAATGGTGCTTACATATTTTTAAAATTAAATAAGAATTGTCACCAAAATCATTCCTTTAATTGAACAAAATATAAGAAATTTATAAAAATATATGGAAAAAAGTTACAAATTATATTATAATTGTGTATAAAATTATGGGCAAACCTAGCGAAAGTTAGTGACGCAAAGCTTGAAGTCTAAGGCATTTTGCTATGACAGTTCTGCTGCAAAATAATTAAAATTATTTTGCAGCTTTTTTTATAACTGTGATTGTCTTAAAAAAGTACAAGCATAAATTTTAAAGTAACAAGGGGGCGATCTGTTATTAAATAATTTTTAGCTGTGAATATAACAAGATTTTTTAATTCTTTGAATCAAGGGGGGTTCAAATGAAGAAGTTAAAAGAAACAAAGAATGAAAGCGGACAGGTATTGGTTCTGGCGGCTTTATTAATGACGGTTTTAATGGGTTTTGCAGCCTTTGCTGTGGATATTGGCATGACAACAGTTGTAAAATCCAAGCTACAAAATACTGCCGATGCTGCAGCTTTGGCAGGAGCTATGGAAATATCTGATGAAGACGATGCTGAAGAAACTGCAGTAAATTATGCTGTTGCAAATGACAGTAAACTCTCAAAAGATAAGACTGAAGCTGATTTTGACTCAGGTACTGTAAAAGTCATTGCGAATAAAGGCACAAAAAAAGTGGAGGTTACTTGCACAAAAAAAATTAATTACACATTTGCTAAAATTCTTGGATTCAATGACAGGACAATAAGTGCTACGGCTACTGCTGTTAATGAAAATTACACAAGTGGAGTTTCCGGACTGAGACCATGGGCATTAACAGACAAGTATAAAGAGATGGGTGGTAAAAACGGAAAAACTTGGACTGGTAATTGGCTGGATTATTCATACACTTATGGACTTGAATTTACATTAAAGGAAGGTGGCGGTGGCGGTTCTAATGGATATTATGGTATTGTAAGCTTTGGATCTCAAGGTGGTGATGCCAATATCTATAAAGATAACATTACGTATGGTTATAATGGAAATGTCAAAATTAATGATTATGTAAATGATGCTAATGGAAACAAGAATGTAAAAAATGTAATTGAAAATCTAATGACACAATCAGGTGACACCAACAGTGATGGAACAGATTACTCCAATGCTAAAAAAGGGAATTCTCGTGTTGTTACAGTGCCCAAAATAAATTCTGATTTAAAGGTTATTGGTTTTGCTGTTATATATATTAAATCAGTCGATAATCAAGGGTATATTACAGCAAACTTTCTTTATGACACTACCTGGTCTGACGCTGATAAGGAAGCACATTATGATTGGGGATTAAATTCAAATGTAAGACTTACAAACTGATGATAATAACAAAAT